>JADJFV010000008.1:202500-239386 GCA_016708435.1 Leptospiraceae bacterium
TCATAATAGGCTTGTTTAACTAATAATTTACCATACTTATTTAAGCTATTCTCAATTTCCTGATTGTTATCACAAGCCTTCAAGTGATAAAATATTTGTTCTTCAAGGGTGACATCTAATTTATCGCTTCTTTTGGAAATGAAATATTGTGCGGCTCTTTGGTGTAAGTTCTCTTTGTTTTCCAATTTATCATAACAAAATTCTTTAATTAACGGATGAGTATCATAAAGATTATTCTCAATGCTAATTAAATTTTTCTGTTTCAATAAATGCACTGCTTTAAATAAATCTATACCTAGAACACTTTTAATAGTATCTGCATCTACTTTTTCATTAAAAATGGAAAATTGGAAAATGAAATCTCTCTCTTCTTGTTTTGTGGACGGTTGATTCAGAACATCTTCAAACAATCGTTTGCTCAGTTCTTCCAGTTCTGGTAAAAACGATTTATACTCTGCTATTTTCCCTATAATATTATCGAAGCCATACGAATCACATAAATTTAAGGACAATTCTATCGCAAAAGGATGATTATCCACATAATTACATAGTGTTTGTAAATTACTCTCTGTAATTTTTAAACTAGAAAACTTTGTTTCAATGATTTGCTTCGCAAATTCAACAGCTTCTTTAAGCCCTGATAAATGTACAGATTTAAACAAAACATTTTTGAATTTAGGCTCTGTGCGGCTAAGGATAATAATCTTTGCATCTGGGATTTTTCCATTAGCAAACTCGATAAATTCTCTAAATTTAGGATCAGCTTTTTCAATATCCTGAAAGTTATCTAAAAATACAACGCGTTTGTGTTCATTAATTTTATCTTTAAAAGCTGCATATTTTTTCTGGTCTGTGTCATTGCTTTGCAAGATCACTTCAAAGCCTGCTTCTTTGACAAATAATTCAAAAGATGAATTTTCATTTCCATCTAGCCATGTGATTTGATTTTTCTTATCAGCTATATCCAGTTCGTAAATAAATTGATTAATGAATTCTGTTTTACCAATTCCACCGAATCCCGAAATGGATATAATATCAAATTTACTGTAAGCTTCTCTAAGATCTATTAATTCAGTTTTTCTACCTGTAAATATGGGGGAAGGATTACTAAAATTATTTAATTTGTTTTCGAATTTTATTTTGAAGGGATCTTCTTTGCTATTCTCTTTTTCAATTTTATTTAATTTTTCTTCTATGGCTTGTTTTATAATTTCAGATTTACAACAAATTAATTCATTATAAGAGCCAGCTTCGTTATGCAATTTATTTACAATGCCAACAAAGTTTAATGTTACATCATCGACTAGAAAAATCCCACTCCCCAGATATTCCGCTAGCTAAATAACTTACTTTTTCACCACTACTATCTTCGAATTTATCTTTTGCTTTAATTACAAATTTATTTGAGGTTAAGTCTTTATCTTCAACAGTAATATCATATTTTCTAGAATAATCTTTTAATGCGTTTACGGGAAAACCTCGAAAGGTATAATTTTTACTTTCAACAAACAATTTATCTAGAAACTCAATTTTTGGTAAATGATGATTAACCGCTTTAATCTGAATAACGGCAAAGTCATTTTTATCATGTTCAGTGAATATACCGTTGTGACTTATTTCTATAAAATCATCATCAGCCATTTTTTTATATTCAATTTTAAACGTTCTACTTTGAATATCTAGTCTGTTTTCTTTTTTATTATTTACTGTTCCATTAATGCAATGTTCGGCAGTAATTACATAGGTCTGATCTTTGTAATTTATTATACTTCCGCTACCAACACAAGATTTGTTGTTCTTATCGGTTGCTGTTATTCTTACGGAAATGTCTTTTAAAAGTTCACTCATTTAGTTGGTAATTATTTCTGTATTAAAAACAAAATTGTAAGTTTTATCTTCATTATCTGTTATAAACTTACCTATTTTATTTTCAATCTCTTCTTTTGTATAATTAAAATTTACCTGAATATCTTTCGGATTAGATATATTAGGTTGAGCTACTATACGGGCAATCGTTTCGCGGTCGGGATGCTTTGTTGAGCCTTTACCGTTTCCATTGGTCGTAATTACGAATTTCTTGCATTGGATTAGCTCCAGCAATTCATTACTTGTATTGTTTTTGCTTCCATGGTGGGAAACTTTTACTAAATCTAATTGCAATGGATTTTCTGTGGAATATCCAAAACCTTTTAACGAAGTAATAATTGTTTCAGGGCAAGTGTCTCCCAAAAACAATCCTTTAAAATCAGGACATTCCAAAATAAAAGCAATAGAAGAATTATTAAAATAATCCTCTTCCAATGATTTATCTGGGTTAAAATCTCGTTTTACCAATTCATCAAATGAGATGTCGAAGTCTTTTGCTTTTGTAACTACAGAACCAGCTACTTGATAGGATTGGATTTCTTCATCAGATAAGTATTTCCAATTTGCAAGTAATAGCTCTAATCCTTTTTCATCAGGGGAAAGAATTTTACATATGATGCCATTTGCTAGTTTAATTTCCTCTGCGGTAAATACAACTTTGTCGCCCCATTTCTTTCTATCTTTTTCTTTGGTTAGCAAATACTTCTCAAACTTTATACCTTGATTAGATCCAACTTGTGTGCCTTCTTTAATTCGGAGTAAATTTCCTCCATTGAAGAAATATTTTTTGACTTCAATTTTATCAAAATAGGAACTATCTATAAATTTTAAGATGCCACCAATATGATCGTTATCTATATGCGTTAGTATCAATAAATCAATCGAAAGTTTCTCATCTTCAAAATATTCAAGTTCCTTTCTTAGACTTGTTTTAAAAGTGCCAGGCGTTCCCCATCTAATAAAATATTAAAACAATTTCCATCTAAGTCATCTGTGCGGATAATAATACAATCTCCTTCAAATGCTTTTAATACTTTAATTTCAGTTTTTCTCATTAGATGTTTAGATATGAATTTGGTTGAAAGAGCAAATGAATATTTTTTCTTTTACAATGTATTTTGAATAGAAAATAGTTACTGCTGGATTCCATTTACAACCAACTCTTCCCATCCATATCGACCCAACCGGTCTTAGAAAGCTCTTTAGCTTTATTGCGAAGCCAAGGCTCGGCAGTGCCTTGTGCGGTTAGGTAATCGCTATCGTTAAAAGAAATAAGAAAATCGAGATTTTTGTTTGTGATGTAAAAAATATATCCATCAAACTCAGATAAAAATTTTGTTAAGGATTGATTTTCTTGGAATATGTATATTGAAGTGTCATCGCCTCTATCAAAGAAAAGGTAACATTCGTCTAACAGTAAAAACTCATCTAGCCATTTCCATGCATTCTTATCTCGTATGCAAAATTCAGATCCTTCTAATACTTCCCAAAGTGCTCGAAAATCTTTTCCGCCAGTATATTTTTCTAGGACGGACTTACGAAACATAACTGACTCAAGCTCAGTCATCTCTTCTAGTTTATAACCAGTTGTTTTAAGAGTTTCTTCAATACTTTCTTTTACAAAGTTTCTCATTCTACATTCCTAAAATAAGGAACACAATCTAAAAAGATATGTCCTTTATTTTTCTCTTCATTTTTACCAGGAGATTTAAAGCCAATGTGAAAAACATCCGGACCTCTATATTTATGGACATCTATACTTATGCGGACCTTCCATTCGACAACCTGATTTCCCTTTACGGTCCCCGCAAAATCCGTTGGCCGCAGTGTTTATATCAGTCCCCAGTGCGGTTTGGGTTTCAAACTGCTCTTTTGGAATTCCTGTCCTACGGAAAGCTTCTTCCAGTGCCTCTTCGAAAGTCTTACCTGAATTTCGCCAATCTAAATCAGAATCTTGAACATCGTATCCTGTTACACTCCCAATATCCTTGATAAAATTCTTTTTGCAAGCACATAATCTAATCTGTTTTACCTTCCAAAGTAGGTCACAGTAAGCTTCCTTTTCATATTTTTCTAACGGCTCTCGCTTTTCTATCTTGGCTTGTAATGCTTCCAATTGGTCTTCGTCGGATTTCGTAACATAGTTTAGTGAAGCAACTATAAAAGTAAGCATACAACCGATTAGTAAACTAATAGGCAATAGTTCCATACCTTCCTAGAGACGCACGGCCGTGCGTCTCTACGAAAGCAGGTTCGTTAGTAGGTGGCTTTTCTTGTAAAGTAGGCATTCGGTCAGAGTCGTAAAATTATTTTCTTGAATCAATAATTTTTTAGCGGATAAGGGTAAATAATGTATGAACGGGTCTACCTTTGTTGAGTAGGTAAAGTTTTACCTACAAATTATAAAATCCTGTGAATCTTGTTAATCCTGTCTAAAAACTCTTCTAGACATGATTAACAAGATGGACGAGATTAGGATTTATAATTCATATTATTACAACACTTAATTTTACCTACTAATTGCAGGTAGACCCTGTATGAACTGTGATTTTTATGTTTAGAAGAAGAGAATACATTTTAGACCGGAAATCATCCCGATCATAAAAAATCACATAAATCATAGTTCAGACAGTGGCTTATTGCGATAATGGTTCTGTAATGCAAACCTATCGAATTGCAAAACAAATAGAGGACTTGGGCTTTTAGTTAATTATTCACACCTCTATCCTATGAACTAATACACAAACTCACATGAGTCCGGCGTCAGTCACACGTGAGACTGACGACCATCACACGTGAGTCTAACGTCCAGCTCACGTGAGTCTGAAGTCAAATCCCCGCAACCAAAAACGCTTCTGCATTTCCAGCTCTTAAACCATCCGAGCGACTAGCAAAGTAGCGCTGATAAATATCTTCTCCTGACACATACTCTGATTTCGTGAAGCCTGCTTCTTTTGCGAGGGACAAAATCTCAGGTGGAGAAAATAAACTTAGAAAAGGCGTTCCTGCATCTTGTGTTTTTTTCATCACGAACTCCATGACTCCTCTTTCTTCGGGACTGAGTAGATCGAGTGCGAGCATGAATGTCATTGCGAAGGTCGAGCCGGAAACTAATTTCGCTAATTGTTCTAAGGTTGACCTGTTCGCTTCTTTCGTCAGATACATCGATACTCCCGTTGAAACTACAACGGCTGGTTTTGTTAAATCAAAGCTAGATGTGAGCAACTGTTCCCACCACGATTGCCCTGATTCAAAATCTACAGGCACAAAGTGAAGTGAATCTGGAATAGAATAGCCAATTTCAGTAAGTCGCTTTTTCTTCCAAGCTTGCGGTCCCGGCTGGTCTACTTCAAAGATATGAAGCTTTCCTGCTAGATCAGCACGACGTTGTGCAAAAGTATCAAGTCCTGCGCCAAGTATCACGTATTGAGTTACACCTTTCTTAGCCTCTTCTTCTACAATGTCTTCGATAAAACGAGCACGCCCTACAATAGAAGCGCGCATTCCTTTAGAAAAATCTGGATTCATATCTTGCCGACTCTTCCAATTTTCTTCAGCGACTAATTTTTCTCCAACTTCATCTGTAAGTATATGAGGCTTTGGATCAATCTGAACATGGAGCGCTCTCCATAATGCAACTCTGACTGCTGTATGCTCTGGAGCTATGATATGTTTATCTAATGACATTTTATCCTCTTGGTTTTTTAATCGAATGAATATTTTCTTAAGCTAAGTGTATACAAAGAGTGATTTCTACAACGAGTAAAGTTTGACTAAGTTCTGTTTGCCTTTGACTTTGGATTCTCCAATGACCTGAATTTGCGGATACTCGCTTGTAATCTCTTGAAACACAGTTTCGGAGAAGAGTAGACTTGTATTGTGTTCTTTATTCAGAGATTCAATTCTCGAAGCTGTGTTGACTGTGTCACCGATGATTGTGTATTCTTTTCGTTTACTAGAACCGATATGACCTGTTAAAACATTTCCAGTGTGTAGACCAATTCCTATTTTAGTAGGTGGAATTTTTCCTGAAAGAATTTTATCTTCTAGAGATTTTAGAATAGCAAGAGAAGCCTTCACTGCATTTAAGCTATCATTTCCCGAAGAAAAAGGAGCGCCGAACACAGCCATGAATCCATCTCCTAGAAATTTATTTATAATTCCCTGGTGCCAGTTGATGCTCTCTATCATAAATTCAAAAAGAGTATCTAGATATTTCACAATCTCATCATTTTCTTTGTTTTCCGAAAATTGTGTAAAGTCTCGTATGTCTAAAAACATAACGCATACTTTTCGCGTTTCACTAATCTTATCTTTCTTTTCCTGGATTATCTTATCCATGACCGATTCTGAAATATGCTGTCCGAAAATATTTTTAATTCTATTTTGTTCTTCCACTGCCTCAATAGAATGATTCAACCATTTCCTGAGTTGTCTTGCTACAAGTCCTGCAAGAGTTCCTTGCACAAGAAGATACACAGCTAGAATCACATGCTCCGCATATCCCGAATTTAAAAATGGAATGCTGATACAAAAATAACTCACAGCACTCACCGATCCGGAAAGAAAAGAGAATGCAAAACGAAATCTGAGAATGGAAAGGATTAGAAAGAAAATATAGACAGGATATATTTTGCTAGATAGAATATATGAATACGGAATGTTAGAGTGAGAATAATAGAAAGTTACCGCAATGAGAGTCGGAATTGCAATTTCCATTAAGCTGTTTAGTATCACAAATCCAACTGGAATATTTTGGCGAAGACGAATCAATTTGCTTAGATAAAAATACATTCCAGTAAATATGCTCGTTAAAAAGAGCATACTCACGATTATCCCTATATGTAAATGAATAGGAATAGATTCATCCATTCCATAACGTTTAGGGAGTAGGATTACTGGAATTTCTAAAATGGAAGAGACTAGATTCATCGCAATTAAAATCAAGAGCCGGAACCTCTCTGATTTAATAATTTCTAGATTTAGTTCAAACTTATTTTCCATTGGTCTTACTTTGCCATTCCAGAATTTGGAAGTATTGGAATTTTGGCAAGACTGATTCGACCATGCATATCTATCTGTATAGAGAGATAATTAGAAGATTACCACCGATGAACACCGGTAAAAATTACGATTGCAATAGAATTTTACTATTAAATCAATTCTCTTTCACTCGATGCAAATGGATAGAAATCACTCAAAAATTTATCCCTCAGTGTCTCAGTGTCTCTGTGGCAAAATGCACTCAGTAGTAACGGATAATGCCTATATATCCATGTCTTTATACCAACTACCAGTTCTCGTTGCAGTCCATGTTGCAGTTTAAATATACTCTTAAAAACTTGCAGATAAAGATAAACTGCAATTTGAACTGCAACATGGACTGCAACGATGTATACAGTTACCCAGAATTAAACTACAATGCAGTGGCTTGGAGTCTTATCTTGGTTGACTGAATCGGCTATCCCTTCAAGTATGTGATTGATCTTGCCCAATGAAATCTTTTTTGAAAAAACTTTCCTTTTATCTGCTTTTGGTTCTCCTTATATTTCTAGCAAGAACGTTCGTGATTCAACTCTACATTGTAAATGGGAATTCCATGCTTCCAACCCTCAAGACAGGAGCGCTTCTACTTACTTCTAAGTATCAATTCAGCCAGAGAATGCCATTTACTCATCAAGAATTCATTTATGGAAATCCCAAAATCTCTCGACTGGATATGGTTTTATTTGAAGGGGAAGAGGGCGATATTTTAATCAAGCGAGCCATTGGACTACCGGGAGATTTTTATAATTTTATGGATGGTCGCATCTTAATTGATTCCGTTCCACTCGATGAGCAATACAAACTCCAAGAAAGCAAAACTTTACTCCTACCCCAAAGCTTAGCTCCCGATAGTATTTTTTTTCCCATGCAGAAGGAAGGTAGAATTCCTCCCGATTATTTTTTACTTCTTGGGGATAACAGAGAGCATTCCTATGATTCAAGGAATATTGGGCTAGTTCCTGTTTCAAGGCTTCGAGGAAAGGTCTTGTTCATCTTAAAAAAATAACCGATACTATACCAATGAAAGAATTCAAAGACAGGCTTTTATTTTTACTCTCTGGAATTTTATTTTTCTTTGGAATTCTAATCATACGTGTCATCTATCTCACTTTCCTAAATGGAAATATGATCGAAGCAAAGTCAGAGCAAAGAGTTCAGCGCGGAATCATTTACGATAGACGTGGAATGGAACTCGCATTATCCCAGGACTCTTCTACGATTGGAATCAATCCCGCTAAGATCTATGACGCAGCGTTTACTGCTAATAAGCTGTCTAAATTTCTAAACATGCCTCCCAAGAAAATCGAAGCAATGATTTTAGAGAAGGCAAATTACTTTCTATTAAAACGAGAAATCGAAAACACCACTGCTAGTAAAATTATGGAAATGGCTCTTCCTGGTGTCCGTGTAGAAAAAGAGTATAAGCGTGTTTATCCGAACGGAACACTCGCTTCCAATCTAATCGGGTTTACGGGACTAGACGACAACCAGTCGTTATCCGGTATCGAACTTCTCTATCACAAAGAATTACTCAGCTATGTAGATGGAGAGAGTATGCGGGGAAATGATATTTACCTCACCATTGACAGTCTCATTCAATATAGATTAGAATCCGCATTAGGAAAAGCATTTAACGAAACTAAATCCAAGAAAGGTGTTGGAGTATTCATGGATGTGAATACAGGAAAAATTTTAGCAATGGCTAGCTTTCCTAATTTTGATCCAAATCATTATTCTGATTTTCCTGTTGAGGCTACTACCAATTGGGCGATACGCTATGAATACGAGCCTGGCTCTACCATGAAAATATTCATGGCAACGATTATGCTCAATGAAAACCTGATTGATTTGAATGAAAAATTCTTTTGCCCTGGCTTTGTTGAATTTGGTAGTAGACGAGTCAATTGTGGTGACAGACATGAGATGGTTGACTTAGATGAAATTTTACAATACTCTTGCAACGTTGGAATCATCAAAGCAATCAAGAAAGTTCCCGATGAAAAAATCTACAAGTATCTAAAGAAATTAAAATTCGGCATGAAGACTGGAGTCGCAAGTGATGAGTTAAAAGGAAGACTTCCTGCTTTAAAAGATTGGACCCAAAGCACTTCTTATTATATGGCAATTGGTCAGGGCTTTTCTGTAACGCCTATTCAACTAGTATCCGCAGCAGCGGCTATTGTCAACGGTGGAAAAGTATTCACGCCAACTGTAGTCTCTCATATCACAGATTCCTATGGTGATGTGGTAAAACAATTTCAATATGAGCCCGAATACCTTGGAATCAGTGCAAGCACCACACAACATCTAATGCGAGCCATGACAAAAGTAGTAAAGCATGGAACGGGGATGAAGGCAAACACAGAAGCCGGTGGAATTATTGGAAAGACAGGAACGAGTCAGGTATCTACTAAGGGCAAGGGTTACGAAGAAGGACTAGTAGCCGCTTCTTTTCTTGGTTTCTTTCCGGCAAATAATCCCCGCATTGTAGGACTCATTTTACTTTCAGAGCCAGAAGGAATTGTTCATTCAGGTGGAGGAATTGCCGCTCCTGTGTTTAAAGAAGTGGTAGAGAATATTATTCCTATCATTGAATTGAGTGACTCCGCAAATTCCTATAAGCTAGAAGAGGCTAATCCTCCTAAGCCGAAAGTCGATATTACCCACATTCCCGATTTCAAAGGTAAGACCTTAAAAGAATCCCTCGTGATTTTAAAATACTACGATAT
The DNA here is from genome assembly GCA_016708435.1 of Leptospiraceae bacterium. Lineage (NCBI taxonomy): Bacteria > Pseudomonadati > Spirochaetota > Leptospiria > Leptospirales > Leptospiraceae > Leptospiraceae bacterium. Next base: position 212,142 of record JADJFV010000008.1, read on the forward strand.
CAAATATAAAACTTATGGAAGTGGTTTTAACAAAAGACAATCACCTGCAGCAGGGGAGCCTGTCCGAAATGGTGATGTATGGCATCTATACTTTGAAAGTGAATAATCGTGATTATGCGAATAGGATTAACGCTAGCTTTTCTTTTGTTTGTCAACTGTGGCACAACACTATTAACCCGACAAGATTATCGCTTCACTAGAACAGCCTTAGAAAAGAAAGAAATTGACACGGCTATCAAGCTATTTCCAAGCGAGGAGAATAATGGCTTTATCACTTCTATGGAAAAAGCCTATTTGAAATTAATCCAGGGCAAGCCGGAAATTGATCAACTCATTCGTTATGCTGAGAAGATTGAAAAGCGAGTTCGATTCAGTGCCTCAAGAGAAATAAAGACATTTTTCTATTTAGAAACACCGGAAGGCTATTATGCATCCGAGCATGAAATCATTTGGCTTCATATTCTACTCAGTTGGGGATATTCTCTAAGAGGCGAATATGAAAAAGCCTATGTAGAAGCAAAAATTAGCTCTGACTTATTAAGCAATAACTGGAGCAATGAAGGACGATTTGATGATCCATTGCTTCGTGTGATTTTAGGTGGATTATGGACATTATGCGGTCACTGGGAAGAAGCACAGGTTGACTTTAGAGTAGCCCATCAATTAGATTCAAAGCTAACTTGGGCACTTCGTCTATCTGAGTTACCTGAAGCACCAAAAGACTTTGTGTTGGTTTTAGGTGGAACAGGACCTGAGCCCGAATGGAATCCTGAATTGGAATTAAATCCACTGAGAGGTTTTCGCGGCTTAGACTTTAAAACCAACTCCGCCAAAAGCCGATTAACCGTTCGAGATGCAACTGGTAAAATTGTGGAAATGCAAATCACTCCCGATGCATCGAATTGGTATAAGCGTCATCAAATTAGAGACAATGAAATTCAAGACTTAATCAAAGATTCTATCTATGGACAAACGATTGCATTGACAGCAGTGAAAGAAGGCGGCAGATCTATATTAGGCGTTACCGCTGGTGTGTTAGTTGCTACAGGTGGAATTGTGCTTGGTGGAGGAATTATTTATGTTTCTGTCAAATATGGATCAGGAAATTCGGCGGGTGATGGAGTAGTGCTAGGCTTTCTCGTTATGGGGGCAGGTATCGCAAAAGGTTACGAAATTGCAAACGATTCTATCGAGACAAGTATTCGAAATACAAAGAAGGAATTAGATATTTCAAATGAATACCGCTTTGTTCGCTTTCTTCCTGAATATGCTTGGGTAGGTTACAGTCAACAGAAGCTAAAGATGCCTCTGAAAATTACAAATCAAAGTGGAATCGGCTCTGAAATAGAACAAAGCAAAAATGCAACGATAGTGTCTATTGACTATTTGCCGGATGTAGAAGAGAAAAAGTAAGTAGGATTACATCTTACCAAGCACTAGCTTCAAAAAAACATCATACGCAGGGCGGAAAATTTTACCTTCATAATATGTATCTTTCCCTTTCTTGACTTTGTACATGTCTTTTACTTTTGCAATGGTTACATATCCTTCTTTCTTGACTACACCTGTATCAAGACTTTGTTGAATATCTTTTATGATCGTTGGGGTTCTGTTGGATAAAACTTTTTTTGGTTTCTTCATTTTCAATTTTGTATGTTTTTAGAATATACTCATAGTGCAAGACATTTTTTGGTATTTTAAAAATGTCCAATTTGCACAAGATAACCGTTATTAGTCATATTTCTCCCAAGACCTCGGCTTTCTTAATTTCATAGTCTTCTTTGTTGATTAGCCCCTTCTTATATAAATTCTGTATTTCTTTTAGCCGCTTTTCTCGAATTTTAGTGGTTTCCTTTTCTGCTTCTTGCGGCTTGCCTTTACTAGCCGCTATTGCTTTTTCTAAATTCACTTGTATCCAATGGTGGTTGTTTTGAGTCTCTGGTTTTGTATTATTTGCCTTTGACGGTAAATTGTTTTTATCCTCACAAGTAGGATCTTTCTTAAATTGAAAAGCTGATTCTAGTTTGCCTGCAAACGTAAGCGGTTTTTCTTTTTTGCACTCCACTGCAAAGAAACTAGGATTTGCCCAATCTGTAAAAGTAAATTGGTTTCCGAAATTAATATTATTGTTTACCTCTTCAAAAATAATTTGAATTGTATTCTCGTTTCGATTCATATAAAATGTTGATCTAAAAATTCTAGAATAAGGAGAGAGCTTATCCTCTTCTTTTACTATCAGAAAGAAAGTCTTATCTTTATTAGCCGGACTTAGAATTTGTTTTAGAACGGGAAGCATTTCTTCTATCGTTTCTGGGCTCCAGAGATTTTCTTTATCATTGACTCTTAAAAAAAATCTCTCTTTGCGGATTGTATAAAGAATACTTTCCAGCAATTTCTCATCCACTTGGATTACAACTCCTGAAGTAGGCAGAGAAATTTCTTTTGGACTTTTATCCAATTTATAAACCGCAACATTCTGACTCGAATAATAGAGTTGGCTTTGCAATCCTCTTTCAAGAGAAATACAATTGATGCTAAAAAGTAAAATTGGAAATAGTAAATTGATTTTCATAAAACGATTCTCTTCAATTATAGCATACATGCATCTATTTATTCGATTTTTTTTATTATTATTTCTGATTTTTCAGTTTCCCATACTCGCAGGTATCAAAGAAGCCAAAAAAGCTTACGCCCAGAAACAATTTCAAAAAGCGATTAAGCTTTTTACCGAATACTCCAAAGAAAATCCTTCTGATGGAGAGCCTTATATGTTTATGGGTTACATCTATGAATCCCAAAAAGATTTTCCTAGGTCGATGATTATGTTTCGTCGTGCAGTCGAATTAAATCTAAATCCAAAACAAAGAAAGACAAGTTATCTAAAAATTATTTTATTCTATAATTATCATCAGGGCTGGGACATTGTTGCGCATTATTCCAATAAGCTCCTGAGACTAGATCCAGACAATAAAGAAGTCGCTCGTATGAGAGACCGCGCTTACGGAAATAAAGGTCATGATCCAGGAAGTATGAGCATTGCTAGATTGGAAGATACCAAACCCAAGCAAAAAAAAAACTCGGAAGAGACGGACAGCAAGCTGAAGGAAAACAAAGAGAAGGAAAGGGAACGAGAGAGAGAGCCCGAGAAAGAAAGAGAGAAATCCCAATTAGCTTCCGAAAAGCCGAATCGAAAGACCAGCGAGGAAAAAAACTGGGAGCTCTCCCTAAAATACTTCAAGCTCGAGGATTATCCAAAAGCGGACAAGATCATGCAAGAACTCCTAGTCCAAAGCCCAAACAATAAAAACTATCTCTACAAAGCAGGCATCGCCAAATTACGATTAGGCGAATACGAGAAGGCTTTGAAATACTTTGAAGCCTCTAAGAAATTAACCACCGAGAAAGATAAAATGCTTCTCTATTATCTAACTCTCAATGAAGGACAGGCAAATCAAAAACTCGGTAATACAAACACTGCCATTGCACTCTACAAAAAAGCTTATTCCTATAACAACTCACCAGTCCTACTTCCTGTTCTTGCCAGACTCTATTTTGAGAATGGATATTTTAACGAAGCAATTAAAACCTGCGACCAAGCACTTGAATCTGATATGAATAACTTAGAGGCTAATATGTATAAGTCTCTTTCTCTACTCAGTCTTGGTAAAAAGAAAAATGGAATGAAGGGACTCTTAGAATTTGCTAAAAGACTAAAACGTCTTCATCCAGACATTAATACGGTTCCTGATAAATTTCACGAAGGACTACTTCAACTCGGAATGTTTTATTCCAATCGAATTAAGTATAAGCTTTCTCTAAAGTATCTGACACAAGTGTCTTCTACAAGAAGTAAATCACCTAAGTTTAATTTTTCTCTTGGTAAGACGTATTTTTATACAAAGAAGTATGAACTCGCAATAGTCTTTCTTGAAAAAGTGCCTGAGATTCCTGCCGCAAACTATCTATTAGCCAAATACTACGCAAAAGAAAATAATACAAATAAAGCGAAGGAATTTTTAACAAAGGCAGCCAATACAAAAGAAATTTATTGGATTAAACCAAAGATTGATCCTTATTTCAAGGATATAATTAAGAATCCAGAAATGGCTACATTTATCGAAACGAGAGGAGTTAAAATTCCTCCTGCAAAACAAGAATTACCTGTAACGAACGAAAAGAAAATAGAGCCTACTATCATTCCTAAAATTGATCCTCCGGCGATAAAACCTGAAACTTTACCAACGAAAGATCCAAATTCTACTCAACCAACAATAGAATCTACGCCTATTCCTAATTTGCCGCAGAATCCAGAAGGTGAGAAGTAGATTTTAAAAGATGTGGTCAAGGAGGTGGTCCACTGCCACCGGTAGTTGCTGTCCCAGTGCCGGTCGTTCCTCCACTCGTTGTTCCTGTTCCTCCTGCACTACCACCTTGCGATTGGCAAAGAGTAATCGTTGAGCTAGATGCAGAAAGCATTTTTATATAATCCTGAGTGGTAAGATTATAACTAGTAGAAACGGCTAATCCATTGTAACTGCCAGAAGCAGAAGCACCGGATTCGTAACTTCCAGCACTATAGCAACTAGTAGAAGATCCAGCAGTGGCTATCAAAGTCTGGCTACTATTAATTATCCCCGTTTCTGCTAGATTCAAAGTTGCTGCCTGGGCTGAATCTACAACTAAGTTGGAAGAGGCAATATTATCCGAATAACTAGAATAATTTGTAATCGTTGAAATGGTTTGTCTTGTTGTGGATGTATACTTTGCCGTGGTGCTACCTGTTATACTTTGATTGATATTCGAAACGGAAATATTTCCTGACAGGGTTGTGGTTTTATATGTAGTAGCCGCAGTCTTTGTAAATGCATCTATGTCCAGGTATTTGATAGTAGCATTTGTAAAAACAATCTGTAAACTTCCAGTAATAGTGTAGGTTGCATTTAATGTCTGTGTATAGCTCGTGGTTAGATTTGTCGGATAAGTGCAACTAAATGTAATCTTGGTAGTAATGTTCGGAGTAATCGTATAAGAACCAGTCGGCTGAGAACTCGGTTGAGTCGGGCAAACGGTTGTTGTCCCCGTAGTGGATAAACAGATTTGACTTGCTGTGGTATATATGCCTGTAACTGTTTGGGTTGTTCCATTGCATGTTGTTGTAGAATTAAAATTGACTCTTGCTTGTGTCAAAGATTTAGAATTTCTAATTGCGTCTTTTAGTGCAGGCTCAACGATATTAGCCGCAAGTGTGGTAGCTCCTGTATTGGAAGAACTTATTGCTGAACTAGTTGCGCTAGAAAGGGCTGATGCTCCTTGAATAGATGCAGTGGAGCCTGATGTTATATTTGGATATTGGCTTGCTACTGTGGGAGGAGCCTTATAACTTAATTTTATAAGTCCAGCAATGAATGTATAATTATCCTTTGGGAGTTTAGTGCAAGCAAATCCAAATAGACTGAATACTAAAAGTAGAGCGTTTTTTTGAAGTGTTAAATAAGGGAAGGTTTTTATTTTCATTTTGAATCTCTGATGTATTAATAAGATAATTCAAAAGAGTTCTAAATAACTCAAGAGAAAAAAATTAACAACTCAGATTGCCACAGAGGCACTGAGACACAGAGAGGTTTTAAGAGGGCAGTTGCACGAAATATAGTTTGGGTTCCTAATTCAGGCTTGTTGTCCTGCAATTATGAGGTAATATTAAATCCCTAATCTTTCATCAGTTCGTTTTAAGTTGATGCACATGAATAAAAATAGCACAAATTCATAATCCTGTGCCGGCGTTTACACTGAGCAGGGTCGAAGTGTGGCAGACCATATTGACTAGTTACCTTTTTTACACATACCCAAAATACGTATGATTGATTTCATCTCCAATGTCAATTAGGTCGTTGATAAAATTAGTGAGGTATTCATGTAAGCCAAAGTAGAAAATCTCGTCCGCGTTGCTGTAAGCGATTTGATAGTAGAGCTTTCCCATTTTTTGTTCTGCTTTATTGGCAAAGAACTTCTCTCTCACAGTAGAAATATGACGAAAGGACTGCAATGCTCTTTCCATGCAGAATAGCAGAGAACGAGGAAGTTGCGGATTGAATATCAAAAGCTCAGCAATTTGAATAGGGGTGATTTTAATATTATAATGTTGTAGATACGCTTCGTAAGCTCCTGTAGAGTCGAGTAGAGTCTTCCACTGATAAATGTCTAGCGGATTACCGACATCTTCCACACGAGGAAGAGGAATATGATACTTTACATCTAAAATCCGTGCAATCTGATCTGCTCGCTCTAAGTATTTTCCTGCTCGCATGAAATGATAACCCTTCCCGCGAAACATTGTAATCTCAGTTGCGCCTTCGAATAAGTAGCTTCTCTGGCGGATAAAGTTAAATAGCTTGTCAGGACCTTCCTTTCGAACTAAGTCCATGTTGAATTTATTTAATTCATGGTAAGTGACGTTCATGATTTCCCAGCTTTCTTTTGAAATCATGTCTCTCACACCGCGTGCATTTTCACGAGCTCTATTGATACACTCCAAAATGGAATTCGGATTTTCCGGTGAGAAAATTAGAAAATCTATTACATTATCTGAGGAAGCTTCTTTGTGAACTTTATAAAAAGGACTAAGCTGACCTACTGCGTTTAGAATAGGTTCCCAATTGTTAAATCCATATAAATCAGCTTCTAATGATGCTGAATGCTGCACCTGCAAACTGATAGAAATACCCTCTGCACGCTCAACAAATCTTCCTAACCAAAATAGTGATTCTGCAATTCTACTAAGCATCATATTAACTTACCACCCATGTATCTTTACTTCCGCCTCCCTGAGAAGAATTTACAACAAGAGAGCCTTTCTTTAAGGCTACTCGTGTTAGTCCCCCTGGGATGAGTTGAATTCCTCTTGGAGAATAGATTGCAAAGGGTCTAAGATCAATATGCCGCGGTTCAATGCTTCCGTTAAAAAAACAAGGGGCTGTGGATAGATTAATAGTAGGTTGTGCAATATAATTTCTAGGATTTTCCATGACTTTTGTTTTATAGGCTTCGATTTCTTCGCTTGAAGAATCTCTACCAATTAACATTCCGTAGCCACCAGATTGATTTGTTGCTTTAACTACGAGTTCGTTCATTTTAGAAAATGCTTCTTGTCTCTCTTCTTCAATTCCAAGACGGTATGTAGGAATGTTTTTTAGAATAGGGGTTTCATTCAAGTAATATTTAATCATATCAGGAACGTAAGAATATACTGCTTTATCATCCGCTACTCCATTGCCAATTGCATTGACTAATACTACGTTGCCTCTCTTATAAGCTTCAAATAATCCCGGAACACCAAGGACAGAATCTTTTCTAAAGACGAGTGGATCTATGAAAGAATCATCGACTCGTTTATAAATAACGTCTACTTGCTTTAAGCCATCGATTGTTTTCATGTATACTTTGTAATCAGAAACGATTAAGTCGTAGCTTTCTACTAGCTGGATTCCCATTTGCGATGCGAGAAAAATATGCTCGTAATAAGCAGAATTATAAACGCCCGGAGTGAGTAAAACGATTGTTGGCTTCTCTTTATCACTAGGAGCCAATTGCATGAGCATATCATGAAAAATAGCAGGGTAAGAGTCAACTCGTAGGACAGAACTTTCCTTGAATATCTCAGGAAAGATTCTTTTCATAATGATTCTGTTTTCCAATACATAGGAAATTCCAGAAGGGGTTCTTAGATTGTCCTCTAACACAAAGTATCCGCCATCTGAGTCGCGGATAATGTCAATTCCAGAAATATGAGTGTAAATATTATGAGGAACCTTTACACCTACCATCTCAGGAATGAAATCTGGACAAGAATAGATTAATTCGCCAGGAATAATTTTATCTTTGATGATATCCCCTTTAGAATAGATATCCGTTAAGAATAAATTTAAGGCTTTGATTCGTTGTTGAAGTCCTGTTTCAATCACATCCCATTCTGCTTTTTGGATGATACGTGGAATCAAATCGAAAGGAAAAATTCTCTCGATTCCTTTTCCATCGCTGTACACTGTGAAGGTAATTCCTTGATTGATGGATACTAATTTTGCTAGAATCTCTTTTTGCTTAAACTCACCTATACCAAGAGTTCCTAGAATATCGAATACGTCCTTGTAATGCTCTCTTGGTTTTTCCATTTCATGAAACATCTCATCATACGCTTTGGAATGATCGGGGTAATTCATTTTTATACTCATAGTAAAATCCTTCAGGTGCTTATCGTTTAAGCAAAAGTACTGAAATTGCCAGTTTTTTATGAAGAATCATTCAAATTCTCTGGCAGTACTCCCTTGTCTAAACTATGTGCAAAAATAAGACCATTAGGAAAGAAAATTGATTGATTCTTAAAAATATTCATAGATAAGACTACTTTCGAGTGGTTTTATAAACAGTAGATTAGAATGCTAGAATTAAAAAAGTTTGATTCTGCAAGAAATCCAAATATGTAGTTTTATGGTATATGATTTGCAATAAAGTAATCTATAGACCGCTTCAAGTATAATCGATAGCCAAGAGGAATTTTACTTGGAGAAAGAAATTTTAGGATTGAGGCGAAAAAATGAAAGTAATAGCATCAGGGGATAAATTGAATAGGTCGCCAGAAGAATGGATAGAATTATTGGATGAAGGAAGTATTGTTCCTTTTTTCCAACCTATTCTTTCCATCGAAAATAAATCCGTCTTTGGTTACGAATCACTCGCACGGCTAGTCATGCCCGATGGATCGATTAAAACGATAGGTGAATTCTTTTTATTAAATCAATCTGAGTTTAAATCGGATATACTAGGTCATAAAGAGTTTCGTCGTTTTCAACGCAGCATAGATCAAAAACTAAGGGAGCAAGCTCTTCATCTTTTAGCGAATGACCCAAATCAACACTCCAAGCTTTTCCTAAATATCTCTCCTGCGATTATGATGTCTTATATTGATGGAAGTAATTTAACAAATGAATTGCCATCAACCATTCGAAATGTAAAAGAATTTGGAATTTCTCCTGAGAGAATTGTCATTGAGGTTACTGAGGATTATATTCACAAGAATTTAGAAGCTTTAAAGCCATTGATTAACTTGTATAAGGATTTTGGATTCTTAATTGCAATTGATGATTTAGGCTCTAAGTCTTCTAACTTAGATCGAATTGGAATTTTCCGTCCTGATATTATTAAGGTGGATATGCAGATGTTGCGCATGTCGCTTGTAGAGCGTAGTTATAAAGAGATTTTATATACTCTTTCCCGTCTCGGGGAAAGTTTGGGCATATCCCTATTATTCGAAGGTGTAGAAACGGTAAGTGAGATGTATCAGGCGATGAGCTTTGGTTCTAGATACCTACAAGGTTTTTTATTTGATAGAGCCATGGCAAGTCCACCCGAAAAAAATAAATACACACATCAATTAAACGGACTCGTAGATAGCTTTTATTCCATTAAAATTGAAGAGATAAAGCAAAAAGTAAATTGGGAAAGTAGGATAGAGGTTTTAATTCAAAAGATTGCAGATGAAATTCAGTTTCATGAAGATGGAACGTTAGTCTCCTACTCAGAGGTATTTACTGTTGATGAAACTATATTTCGTTTCTTTGTAACTGATTTACATGGAAATCAAGCGTCTCCGAATTATATCAAAAAGAAAATTCAGAAATTGTAATTCAAAGGCATACTAGGAATAATAACTGGAGTTGGAGACCTTATTTCTTAAATCATTTATATGAATCCTATCGACAAAGTAATTCCTGGGTGATTAGCCAGCCTTACCATGACATAATGGAGAATTTACTGCTTAGAACGTTCTCTAAAACGTTTAAGGATAAGTTTATACTCTTTATAGATGTTTTGTATTCTGAGGGTTAGTAGGAATATACTGATTCTATTTGATCGTTACGTAAGGATATTATAGAAAGAGCCCGATATGCTATTGCAGAATCGGGCTCTTCTAATGAAAAAATTATTTTTTCTTTTTTGCTTTTGTTGCAGCGGGTGCTTTGAGGGACTTTCTCTTTTGAAGAGCTAAATCGTGGTGGAAATCACAGTATTTGTAAGGTTGTCCAGTTTTTGGATTGGTACGTTTTACTTTTGTTCCACAAGCAACGCAAAGTCCTTGTTCTCTTCTTCTTTTTGCAAATGCACGAATTCTTTCTGTCGCGCTTTGGTTGTATTTGCTTACTTGGATGCGGTATCCGTTGAAAAGGTAATTTCCAATAGAATCATCCGATTTATTTTTAAGATTTTTTTCTAATGATGTTAGGTCATTAGCAGTAACTTTCACAGGTTTAGGTGTCAATTTGTATTATCCTCAAGAATGTATTCAAGTTGCTTCCCGTTTTTTTAATAAGAAACAAACTCTATGGGTAATACTATTATGGCGCTTAGAATAATCAAGAAATATTTTACCAAGAGAGGAAAAATACGCTAGGCGCTCTGTGGATACTCAGTATATGCCATTTGTCTTAGCTCTTTTCTCTGCGGTTAATATCTCTTTGCTTTTAAAAAGTTTTGGGGCAGAATGAGTCTATTAGGTACACGAAAACTTGTCGAAAAGCTTTAGTGGGAGATTGCTTGTAAGCCGCTTGTTCGGGAGAATTGAGGTTTTCCGCCGAGGCATTGTATCGGAACATTCAAAAAGAAGACTTAGAATTTTTTGTAGCGGTTTTAAGGTCGATATTGTAAGTGTAAGTTAAAAAAATAGCAAGAGGGTAACTAGATGAAGTTTATGAGTATTATTTTCTGTATCAGTATGAGTTTAATGCCTATTCTAGCCAATGAAGGCAAATGCGAAAGTGGAAACTGTGAGAACGGAAAAGGAGTTTTTGTTTTTTCGGATGGAAGAAAATACGATGGGAATTTCAAAAATAAAGAAATGGATGGAGTGGGAATTCTTTATTTTAAAAACGAGAACGTATATGAAGGGGATTTTCTGAATAACCGCATAGATGGTAAGGGACGTTATACGTTCGCCAATGGAGATATATACACAGGCGAATTAAAAGACGGAAAATTTGAAGGAAGAGGGATCTTTTTTACGAAAGAAGGATTTAGATACGCGGGAGTATTTAGAGACCAGAAATACCAAGGTATTGGATTCTACCAATATCCGGGTGGTCAACTTTACATCGGTAATTTTAAAGAGGGAAAGCCATTTGGGCTTGGGATATTCAAAGAGAACGAAGACTTACGATTAGCCGGTGAATTTCTAGACGATAGATCTGTATCAAGAGGACTCGGGATTAATCTTAAGAAAGAGAAAAGCTTTCAAATCATTCAAAAAGGAAATGCGTATGACAAGAAAAAATTGATCCAAAAGAATGGTAAGTTCTATGCGGGCGAGGTAAAAGACGGTAAGCCTGAAGGCAATGGATACTTAGTTTCTTCCATTGGAAATGAATACTTCGGAAATTTCAAAGATGGAAACTTAGAAGGGTTTGGATTTTTGATTTCTTCGAAAGGAAATTTCTATGTAGGTAATTTCAAAGGAAGTAAGTTTCATGGAAAGGGCGAATTCTTTGATTTTACAGGAGAATTGAAAGTAGCCGGTGATTGGGAAGATGGAAAACCAAAGTCTGGCAATTAACATTTGACTGAGTTTTGTTTTTACTAAAATTGGATTTATGTTTCGAATCCTTTTATTAGTATTAACAATCCTTTCCTTTAACACTGCTTCGGCGCAATCGAGTGAACTCAGTTTTATTTCTTACGGCAACCTTCCTACATTTTCGGGAGTTGCCGTGGATTGGAATAGTTCTCCAAAGCTTCATATCTATGACACGAAAGTCTATCCGGGACATTCCGAATTTGTCGCAAGGGGACTCGGTCGAAAGATTCGATTTTCTGAGTTTAAGAGACTTTCTAGAGAATCTAAGATACGGGAGTATATGCCGTTTTTCCTCTACTCTCTAACAACAAAGCCATATAAGAATAAGCAGGGCAGTTTTAACTGGGCGATACGTTTGGAAAATTATAATTATGATGATAAATCAAATCACCTGGCAGAAGAAATTCTAAAGCTAAATAAGATGGTGTCTCTATTAGATAAAAGCTTTAGCGGCAAAGGGCTAATCGTTCTAACAGAGGGGGATAATAGTCCATTAGGCGTAACAAAGCTAGGTAAGTTTCTAACAAAAGCCTCTGAATCCTATATAACCCTAAATCAACTCATTAAGCATGTGGGTGGAAAGAAGATGGATGTATTAAATCCGGGCACTGCTTATGGAGTTTTAAAGCTAGTGAAGAATGAGAAAGAATTAGATTCGCTATTACCCTCAGATATTGCTCTTCTGAATTATGTTCCTATCCATATTCCGCCTGTCGCAGGAATTCTATCTCTCAAGCCTCAGACTCCTCTTTCTCATGTAAACCTTCTAGCAAAGAATCGAGGAACGTTTAATGGCTATGTGACTGATATGTATGCAATTCCGGGATTAAAAGCGTTAGTTGGTAAATATGTTAAATTATCCAATCAAGGAGATAAAATCTCAGTTGAGAAGACAACCAAGAAAGAGGCAGAGGATAATCAAAAGAATAATCCACATAAGCCAGTCGTGATTCCAGAGATCAAGCAAGATATGCCAGAGCTAATTAGTCTGACAAAAGAAAATGGAAAGTATATATCTACTTCTTACATTGGAGCAAAGGCGGCAAATTATTATTTGCTACTCCAAGCACTTCCTGAGATGACAAGACCGGCTTATGCAATTGGATTCAAAGGGTATTTCGAAACAATCAAAGGAGAGCCTGAGACGATGATTCAAAGCTTTCTAAAAGATAAGACTAAGTTTACTAAGCAAGAAAAAGCTAAAGTCTTAGAAAAGATAAGAGTCTCTATTCAGAAATCAAATTCTCTTCCGCCTACAATCGTTACCGGGATTCGTAAGCTTCTAGAAAAATATCCTGCGAAGACAAGAATTCGTCTGAGAAGTTCAACGAATAATGAAGATTTGCCGGAGTTCAACGGGGCAGGGCTTTATGAATCAAAAGGATTTAACAGCAAAGACAATGATGAGAAGCTAAAGGCAAAGATACTCGCAGTCTATTCGTCTTTGTGGTCTGATAGAGCCTTCGAAGAAAGAGAATTCTTCGGAATCGACCATTTAAAAGTAGGAATGTCTATTCTAATCCAGGAAGCATTTCAAAAAGAAGCGGCTAATGGTGTAATCGTTACCACTATCACAAGCACAGGCAAAGTGCAGATAATCGTAAATAGCCAATCAGGCGAACACTCCGTCACAAACCCCGAAGAGAATATTCTATCTGAATCTTTTTTAATCAACCCTGAATCAGGAACGATTGAGAAAACTTACTCCGAGTCCAGTCTCTCACCAGTATTCATTGGAAATAAAGCAAACGAACTCCAATTAAAACAACTCCAAGAAGCAACTCTTAAACTCCACAACCAATTCACCAAACAAAGAGTAGACGCAGGAGATAAAAACAAATACGGCATCGACATCGAATTTAAAATCATGCACGAGAAAGGAAAGAATAAGCTTTATTTTAAGCAGGTGCGGTTGCTTAGGTATTAATTTTTTTTGCTTGAATAACAAAGAGGATTAGTTAAAGATAAACTATGCTTACGTTAGAACCTAAACTCGGCGCCTTTTTATTGAATACAACGCAGTCCGGTGATTTGCAAGAAGCATTTCACAAGATTTTTTCTGAATATCTCAGTTTGAAATTAAATGCGTTAGAAAAAACTATTTTTGAGTTAGAAAAAAAATATTCAGCAGATTACGAACGCTTTTTATTATTCTATAAATCCAACCATGACGAAATTACCGAAAATGATTTTTACCTCTGGGATGAAACAAAATCTCTTTTGGAACACTACAAGGAAATTCAAAAGACTTTTTTTTTTTTTTTTTTTTTCTTTTTTTTTTTTTTTTTGTGCTTTTTTTTTTTTTTTTTAAGTTTTTTTTTTTTGGTGGTTTTTTTTTTTTTTTTTTTTTTTTTTTTTTTTTTTGTTGTGGAATAAAAAAAAAATTTTGGTTTTTTTTTTTTTTTTTTTTGGGTGTTTTTTTTTTTTTTTTTTTTTTTTTTTTTTTTTTTTAATAAATAAGCGCATAATGGCTAATGGTATGAAAAAGATAATACTAGTTTTAATGATTTTCCTTTTCGTTTCTTGTTGGGGAAACGATGAGAATGGCAACGATGTTCTAATATTGAGCAAGCGTGATAGATGCGAGAATACTGTTCGAACGACTCAAAATGTTTTAGATTCTGAAGATTGTCTTGTAGGGCTAGGTGGTTCTGTTGATTCACCTGCCGCAACTAATCTAATGTTATTACTATGTCTTAATTATCAATTTGAAATGGCGAAGTGTAAAAAGAAGTCAGATGTTTTGCCGCCTTGATTAATTAAAAAGGAGAATTTATGTTACCTAAGAATAGAATTGCAAATCATCCTGGAACAATCTTACTAAAAGAATTTTTAGAGCCATACAAGGTTACGCAGACTCTTTTTGCGAAGCATGTTGGGCTAAGTCTTCAAACGATAAATGAAATTATCAAAGGCAAACGAAGTGTTACCCTGAAACAGCTTGGTTATTTGCTAAATCATTTGAAACGACTCCTGAGTTTTGGATGAACCTACAGATGAATTATGATTTAACTGCCCGAAAGCCTGTCGATAAATTGAAATCATTGCAAACATTAAAACTTTCTGCTGCTTAATATTGAAGTGTAAAACTGAGTTAGATGTTTTGCCGCCTTGATTTTTTGGAGATGAAAGAGTAATTGGATTTGACAAAAACTGAAAAACTGTATAGTTTGAAGTTTATGAAATCAGATACTCTTATGCAAAGATATGAATCCTTTCAACCGGAGATTCAAAAAGAAATTTTGGATTTTATCGGGTATTTGGAAATGAAATACAAGATTCCAAAATCAACTTCAATTAAAAAAAAGTCATGGAAGCAGAAGTTTACTCCTATTCAATTAAATGGGAAATTAACCGCACAGCAAGTTTTAAGAGAAGAAAGAGATAGTCTTTGAATTATTATTTTGACACATCTGCCCTGATTAAATCTTACATTGAAGATTTGGCTAAAGACTTTATTCATCAATTTCAATTGAAGACATTGGACGGGGTTTAATTAGCAAGTTGTGTTTCTGTTGTGGCGGATATTCAGTCTTTTGTGCTTTGCGATGGTAAATTACTTTCTTGCGCAAAAAAGTTAGACATAGAAATTATTAATCCGGTAGTATCGAAATAAAAGTGAGCAGAAAGGAAAGTAATCACACCAACAGACTTTGCCAGAATGGGATAAGTTTTAGTCGGTAAATGCTGTCAACGTAACAGATTTTTTTACCACGAAGGGCACGAAGTTCACGAAGGAAGGGAATAAAACCCTTCTTTTCTTTTTTTTCTTAAGTTTACAGCATTGGGTGCAGGCATTGAGGCAGAGAGAGTTCGATGTTTTGATAGAATCATAATAAGTTTCAAGGAGAGATAAAATATATGAGAGAAAAGAAATGGAAAGACTGTCCTTCCTGTGGATCTGTAAATTCAATGATTTACAAAAAAAATCTTTTTAATGATAGATGAAGGAAAAATTCGTTATATTTTTATCGGCGACAAATTGCGTTTTCCTCTTAGAAGTGAAGCGTCTAAGTTTTTGTTAAAGAAATAGCCAACGTAAGATTTATCCAAGCCCGCGTATAAATCCTGAATCAATTTGCATTCTATGTAATATACTGATGCGGATACTATCAAATATACTCTCATAGATACTTGTTTTTTCGTATGAGTATCTTTGAGAGTTTGGTTCACAGTATCTTTGATGCATTGTTAGTATGGAATGACACACAATACATTCACATTAGACTTACTAGTTTATAAATTGTCACCCTGAGGCTACTTGCACTGAGTCTGTAGTATTGATTGAATTGTATAAGCGAGAGTGAATATTAAAAGAATTTACCTTACACTAATTATTTTCTCGTTCGCTGTTATCTCTCGATGCAGCGAAGTTATGCTTTACTCAGCGTCTTCGCTATATGTCCCGAAACCGCTAGCACTATAGACATTTGTAATATGATCTGGCTTAAAACAAATCCATACAGCGTTCTCATCTCCTCTAATACTTGTAATCCCGACTGTTTTAATACTTTCTTCTTTGTTGATTGAATCACCTGTGTGAACATCAAGACGAAGTTCTTTGTTCTGATCTTCCGTTTTTAATAACGCAATAAGTTCATTTACTTTCATTTTATTTTTCCTCGACTTTTATTTACCTACTATTAGCATCTAATCAAAATTATCCAATGAATTTAATATTTACTCTCGATGACATTAATCACTGAAATTTCAGTTTTTTAAAAAAGGAGAATGCAGAGTATCAAAAAGGAAGCAAATTGAAAACTTTTCTACTCTCAAAATGGGTTTGATCCTTTCCTGTGCTCTGTTGCGTTAACAGTGGCATATAAATATAAGAATTCAATCGGTCTAACGGATGCGACGCTACTTTGGTGTTTAGTCTATCAATTTGAAATGAAGAAGTGTAAAAGTGAGTCAGATGTTTTACCGCCTTGATTTTTGGAGATGAAAGAGTAATTGCATTTGACAAAAACTGAAAAACTGTTGCTCCGTTGTGCAATGACAAATAAGCATTAACCTCTATCGAACTTACATTCATTATCATAGGTCTAAAAAACTATGAATAGAAAAGATTTTTTAACTTGGTCTGCTATGAGTTTTTTAGCAACGTGTAGAACTCTTTATTATAAAGATTTACCTAAAACAAACTCTCCAAAAAAAATAATTATCATTGGAGCAGGGATGGCTGGAATTAGTGCAGCTCATTTTTTAAAAGCCTTTGGACATGAAGTAGAAATTTTAGAAGCAAGAGATCGGCTTGGTGGAAGAATTTGGACAGATAGAGAAGCAAGTTATCCTATCGACTTAGGTGCAGCTTGGATTCATGGAACAAATCAAAATCCGCTAATTGAGTTAGTTGAAAAATTTTCTGTCAATACGAAAGTTACAGATTTTGAGGATAGTCTTGTATTAGATAATTCTACGCCAATCTCCAAATTAACACTCTATTTTGCTTTTCAAAAGTTTGAGTCTTGCATGAAGGAAGGAGAAAAAATTCTAGAAGAAACAAATAGAAATTTATCACTTAGAGAATTATTAGATTTAGTTTATAAAAAGAATGAACTAAGCGCATTAGAAAAAAAAATATTCGTATTATTTGAAAGAGGACTTGAAAACGAAAATGCTGCAGAATTGAATAAAGCATCTGCGATAGGATATTTTAGTGAATCAGAGACAATTACCGGTCCGGATTTATTAGTATATGATGGATATGACAAAATTTTGAAAGGATTACTCGGTAATACAAAAATTTATTTTAAAGAAGTAGTTAAAAAAATTCAATACGATAAAAAGGGAGTTAATATTTATACAGAAAATAATTCCTTTCAATCTGAATTGGCTGTTGTTACTGTCCCGGTTGGTGTTTTACAAAAAAAGAAAATTATATTTGAACCTTCTCTACCAAAAGAAAAAGAAGAAGCTATTTCCAAAATTCCTTTTGGTGTATTTAATAAAACAATTCTAGAATTTGAAGAAGATTTTTGGAACAACGATCAAACTTCTTTTTTTCAACTAGATAATATAAACAAACAAAGACAGGATTTAATTTTAAATTTGGAGCCAGTATATAAAAAACCAATTCTGGCTTTTCTATATTCTGGTGAAAAAGCAAAATCTTTAGAAAAGGAAAAAAACTCTTGGAAAGAAATTGAATCGGAGTTAAAATCTATTTTTAGAAAAGATATACCTAAACCAAAAAGAACGATTCATACGAATTGGTTTTCAGATCCTTTCTCCTATGGCTCTTATACCTATTCAGCTCGAAATATGAATGAGCTTACTACAGAATATTCAAAACCTTTAGGGAGATTATTTTTTGCAGGCGAAGGAACTCATAAGGAATTTTACTCTTATGTACATGGAGCTTACCTTTCTGGTCTTAGAGAAGCAGAACGAATAAACCAATTATGACCGAGTTAAAATTTACCCCTGATGCCCGAATAGCAGAGCCAATTTTGTTAGAATTATTTCATGGAGCAAGGGACAAAAAGGAATTAGACACAATCCAATCAGCGATTATTCATTTTAAAGACAAATCGTTATTAGACAGTTTGCTTACTGTTCTCAATTTTTAACCGTTCTAAGAAATGCCAGTATAGTCTACACACAATTAGCCGCTCTTTAATACGGTAAATGTTATGGTGCAACTACGCCGCTTTGAAAACAGTAAAATAAAATTTTCTGAAACTTCCCTTCCATTCTATTGCAAAATATTTGTGTTTTGTTGAGACATTATAAATCTGGAATATAGGAGAATAAAAATGTCAATAAATGTAATAGATGTGACTAGTGAAGATTTTGAAGAAGTGGTTTTAAACGAAACGCTTCCTGTTATTGTTGATTTCTGGGAACCTTCTTGTGGATCCTGCGTTGCTCTCGCGCCGATGTTTGAAGCTCTTGCAAAAGAATTCAAAGACGAAGTAAAATTTGTAAAAGTGAATACAGAAGATTGTCCTGATATAGCAGAAGAATATGAAATATCCGGTCTACCTACCTTTATGATTTTCAAAGATGGAGAATACGTAGAAGAATTTGAAGGAGATGAACTTCCTAAAAAATCAGACTTAAGAGAAATGGTCGCAAGAAATATCGAAGAGTCAGAAGAAGAATCCGAAGACGATGAAGAGGAAGAAGATTCAGAAGAGGAAATCGAAGAAGAAAGCCCAAGAGGTCAAAGAAGCAAAAGAACAAAAAAATAAGTCAATAATGGCTAATTGTTAATGCTCAATGATTAATGTATAAATAAAATTATTAAAAACAACAAAGCAATCATTAGCCATTAGCCTCTAAAAATTATCCATTTTAAGTAAGACACAAATGGTTTACACACAATTAGCCGCTCTTTATAATGGTTAATTGTGAATGTTCAATGGTTAATGAAAGAAGCGATAGCCTTGTTAAATCCCATAACGCTTTTTAATTTAAGTTGCTTTTTTAGCACAATGGCAAATAAGGATTATATATAGGGTGGACTGGTTAAACCAGAAGGAAATAAAATGAATCATAAATTCGCTGTAGCAGTGACAGCATTAAAAAAAATGGGAACTCTTCTGATTGCCCTATTTATTTTGGGATATTCTGAAAATTCATTCGCGCAAGATAAAAAGATAGATACGAATGCTCTCATCGCAGAGACGCAAAGGCAAAGCCAATCGGCTGATAAAGTAAGTATGATATGGTGGATTCCAGAAGAATTTTGGCGTGCAAGTTTTGAACAAAATCCAAGTGTCAATGCAACTCAAGTGGAGGCATTCATAAAAGTTCTTCGTCCTTATATTGTTATAGTTGCTCTAGATGGGGAAATGGGTCCGCTTGGTGGGATAACCTATAAATCGAAAGAGAGCATTCAATCTACTATACAAATCATTGACTCGGAGGGTAATCATTATTCTCCCCTACCAAATGAAAAAATTGATACGGATACAAATAATTTTCTTTCTCTCATGAAGCCAGTCTTTTCGAATATGCTAGGCGCAATGGGCGAGAATATGAATTTCTATTTATTTCCTGCTAAGAACGAAAAGGGAAATATTATAATAGATGCAAAGAAGGAAGGGAAGTTTTCCATCCTATTGGATAAAGCTGAATACAAATGGAAGCTGCCATTAAGCTCTCTTCTTCCTCCAAGGCTCTGTCCTATTGATGACGAAAAATTAAGCGGTGCATGGAAATACTGTCCTACTCACGGTGTAGATTTAACTAGAAAAATCTGTCCTGTAGATAAAAAGAAATTCAACAACACATGGAAATATTGCCCCACACACGGTATCGAATTGAACTAAATATTGCAAAGGAATTGTGTAGAAGCAAAATAATGTTTTTACACAACACCTGGTAGTTTACTTTCAATTAGCCACTCTTTTTTGAAAAACGATTATCTGGATGGATTGAATCAATGAATGTAAAAATACTTTTTCCAATCATTCTCTTTTTTGTTTTCTTTTTTATGCTTTGCGAGCCAATTCCTAAAGAGACTGGCATTGGAAAAATTGGGCAAGCTAGTTATATACTTCTAGGACCTAATTCCTATTATCTTTTCACAAACAAAGATACGTCTATAGACGAGATTTTAAAACCGGAAAAATCCAAGGAATTTAGAAAGAATAACACTGATTATCCGAACTTTGGAATTCAGAGTCAAGAGCTTTGGATGAAAGTAGAATTGGATTTGAATCAAAGTGTAGATTCAGTAATGGAAGCAGCCACTCCTTTGATTTCTAAGATCCGATTTTATCAATATTGTGAAGGTGCACAGGTTGCCTTTTATCAGTCAGGAATGAATTTTCCCAGTGAAATACTTCCAAGTCATCCTAATTATCAATTCCCGATAATGCCATTTAAAGGAAATTGTCAGTTTTATTTAGCATTTCAGTCGCATGATTCTCTAACGGTTCCTTTATTTTATTGGGAGAAGACAGCTCTTCAAAAATTTGACATTATCCGCCATTTGCTTTTTGGTTTATTTTTTGGATTAATGATTTCATTGGCGTTGTATAATTTTTTACTTTTTCTTTCCATTCAAAACCGAGCTTATCTCTGGTATGTATTCTATATTTTGACATTTACTATTTTTTATCTAGGCGTTTATGGATACTTTCGTTTCTTATTCGGATCGATTATTGACAATGGAATTTCCTATTGGGTTATGTTATCGATTGTTTTTACTGCCCTGTTTGCTCTACTTTTTGGAAATCAATTTCTGCAGATAAAACAGATTAGCCCCAAATTATCAAAATTTATTTATTTGTTTGTTTTATTTGGAGTCCTTCTTCTCATTCCAATCAAATTTCTAAATATTAAGCAAGGAATTATCATCGCAAATGTATATCCTGGATTGGCAATCAGCACGATAGTCGTTGCCATTTACGTTAGTCTTCGTTCGGGCTATAAGCCTGCTACTTATTTCGCAGTTGCTTGGGGAACACTCCTTATTTCAGTTAGCTTTTTCCTTGCGGAAAATTTAGGTTTGTTCCCTGGAAATGCATTTACTCATTATGGACAAATCTTCGGTACTAGTTTAGAAGCTGTTTTACTTTCTCTAGCACTTGGATTTAGAGTCAATGATTTACGAATCAAAGAAGCAGAAGCTAGAGAGAGAATTCTATCAAAAGAAAGAGAAGCATTGGAATTGGAAAGAGTTTATGCAAAGTCAATGCAAAGGTTTGTGCCAGAACAGTTCTTGAAAAATCTAGACAAAGAAAATATTCTACAAGTACAAAAAGGAGACGCTAAGTCTTTAGAGATGGCGGTTCTATTTACCGACATACGCGGATTTACCTCACTTTCCGAAACGATAGGCACCAGAGAAACATTTGCTTTTTTAAATCGCTACTTAGAAATCATGGAGCCTATCATTGAATCCAAAGGTGGATTCATAGATAAATTTATCGGGGATGCAATCATGGCTTTATTTGTTGAACCCGAAAAAGCTCTCGAAGCAGCGATTGCCATGATGGAAGCTACAAAAGAACAAATCTTGCCCGATGGCACTAGGCTTAAAACGGGAATTGGAATTCACTTCGGTGAATTAATTTTAGGCACAGTAGGATCAGAAAATAGACTAGAGACAACTGTGATTGGAGACACAGTCAACCTTGCTAGTCGAATTGAATCTCTAACAAAACAATATTCCGCCGAAATACTAGTATCCGCTGACGTCATTAAAAAAATATCCAATAAAAATTACAAATGGAAAGAATTAGATTCAGTTACAGTAAAAGGAAAATCAAAACCAATATCCCTATTTCAATTCATCGAATAATTTATTAACGCACCCTAAGAGAAAGGGGAAGGGGGGGGGGTTTAAAAAAAAAAAGATAATATTCAAAAAAAAAAACGGGGCCGGGCCCCCCCCCCCCCCAGGGGTGGGCCCCCCCCCCCGCGCCGGGGGGGGGGGGGCCCCCCCGGGGAGGGTGAGTTAATAATAAGTTCTTGACATTTTTAACTCATTCATGCATAATAAATATATGAAAGAAGAACAAAAAGAACATGCAATTCTGATTGGGGTCAATGTTAAAGATCAATCTGATTTCCAAGAATCAATGGAAGAATTAAAAAACTTAACAATTGCCCGCGAAATGTCAATAGCAGGAGTGTTAGAACAAAATTTAAAATCAGTTCATCCCGCTCATTATATTGGTGCCGGTAAAGTAGAAGAAATTAAACTACTATTAACAGAAAAAAAAGCAAATGTTCTAATATTTAACAATGAACTTTCTCCTTCGCAGCTTCATAATCTAGAAACAGAATTAGGTTGTAGAATTTTAGATAGAACTACTTTAATCTTAGAAATATTTTCGGAGCGCGCCAAAACTCGAGAAGCAAAATTACAAGTAGAAGTGGCTAAGCTACAGTATCTGCTACCGAGGCTCGTTGGCACTGGTGAAAATCTAGGAAGACAAAGTGGTGGAGTTGGAACTAAAAATAGAGGCTCCGGTGAAAAAAAATTAGAGCTAGACAAACGAAAAATTGAAACCAAAATTTCGGAACTAAACCATGAGTTGGAAGCGCTTTCAAAAGAAAGAGAAACGCAAAGAAAAAAAAGAAAGAAGACAGA
The DNA here is from genome assembly GCA_016708435.1 of Leptospiraceae bacterium. Taxonomy (NCBI): domain Bacteria; kingdom Pseudomonadati; phylum Spirochaetota; class Leptospiria; order Leptospirales; family Leptospiraceae; species Leptospiraceae bacterium. The sequence continues at coordinate 234,815 of JADJFV010000008.1, forward strand.
TATTTCATCTATCGCATTGGTTGGTTATACAAATTCTGGCAAATATACTCTTATGAATGCAATGGTTGAAACCTATAAAAAGCCGGAATCTAAAAAAGTATTAGAAAAAGATATGCTTTTTGCTACTCTTGAAACATCCGTCAGGAGTATTTATCTTCCGAATCATAAAATGTTTTTTTTATCCGATACAGTTGGCTTTGTAAGTGATCTGCCACATGAGCTAGTAAAAGCATTTCGCACAACGCTTGAAGAAGTGATTGAAGCAGATTTACTTTTACATATTGTAGACTATTCCAATCCAAATTATAAAAAACAAATCAAAGTCACAACCGATACGCTAAATCAAATCGGTGCGAGTCATATACCTGTTATCTACGTCTACAATAAGTCTGAGCTTACAGATATAAGTATTCCAACTGCACAAGAAGACAGAATCTATTTGTCTGCTAAGAATAGAATTGGAATCGGTGAATTAGTAGAGATGATAGAGAAACAAATATATAAACTCTACATTAAATGTAGCATGTTAATTCCTTATAGCGATGGAAGTGTTGTTTCTTATTTGAATGAACATGCAATTGTAGAATCAGTTGAGCATATAGAAGAAGGAACTTTTCTTACCTTGCAATGCAAGGAATCTGATTATCATAAATTCAAGCAGTATGTAAAGACAAACAACGATTTGCCTTTACACGAATAGCGTTTACTGAAATTACTACTTATCTATCAAAATGAGTCTTGAAAAATCCTTAACTTAATAGCATAAATCAACATCCTTGCTCTTTCGTTTAAATAATTTGACAATAGAATTGGGAAATTATATCAGTATATTGGCACGGTAAATTTGACTGTAGGTATTGGGCAGATTTTACTTGGGAACAAAAATTTTATATGATTAGGAGCATAAAAAGATGAAAATTCGTAAAATTAAAGAAGTGAGAAACAAAGAACAACTAATAGTAAATCTTAGTAGAAAAATAGCTCTTACATTTATCATTCTAATTAGCCTTGTAACAACTTCGCTATTCCCTGAAAAGGATTTACCAAATAAGACAGACTCAAAAGCTACCAAGAAAATTGATAGACTTAGTAAAAAGCAAGTCAGAGAGCAAGTTTATAAAATTCTAGTCGATAAGCTAGGCATTGAAATAAGCGATTTATCTGATACCAAAAAGTTCAAAGAAGATTTGGGTGTAGATTCTATAGATTTTCCAGATATTATTTTAGCATCTGAGAAACAATTTAACATAACTATCCCGGACAAAGTAGCAGAAAAAATTGTAACTGTTGGACAATTGATTGATACAGTCCATAGTAACATGAATAAGTTGGATAAAAAATAAGCCACCTGCGCTAAATAGCCATTAGCTCGTCCTCATAGACAAAGAAAAGTATATAATAATTTAATATTTTTGAAAATAAAAATGAAAGCAATCAAACTATCAATACAAATCATTTGTTTGCTTTCACTTCTTTTTATTCTTCTGGGTTGTGTTGACAAATCTTCCCAAGTTCAGATGAAAGCAACAAAAGGAGAGCTTGATCTGAGTCAATGGGATTTTGATAAAGATGGCACAGTAACCTTAGAAGGAGAATGGGATTTTTATTGGAATCAATTTCTATCTTACGAGGAAATTATTGCAAAGAAGTCAAGCATTGATACATACCTAAAGGTTCCCGGTGTCTGGAAAGACTTAAAAGTAGGCAACTCGGTATTACCCGGTGATGGATATATTACAATTCATCTTCTTGTTAAACTTCCCAAAGCTTTCGAAAATCTAGCAATTAAAATTCCTGAAATTGGCACAGCCTATAAGATATGGATAAATGAAACACTGATTCACGAAGGTGGAAAAATTGGTAATACTAGAGAAGCAATGACCGCTTTTGTTATACCCGAAGTAGTTTCTTTAAATTTATCCAAAGAAAAAGAAATTCATATTACAATACAGATATCGAATTTCATGGACAGAACGGGTGGAGTATGGGGAGATTTTTCTTTCGGAAACGCTAATGAGATTTACCGCATAACCAATATTATCTTCTCACTAGAGACGATGGTGTTTGGTGGACTTTTTATTATGAGTGTCTATCATTTTGGACTTTTTCTGATTCGAACGCAAGATAAAAGCACTTTATTTTTTGGATTGTTCTGTCTAGACTTTGCTATACGCACTCTAATAGTTGGTCAGAAAATACTGATTTATACATTTCCTTTTTTGCCATTTGAAATAACTTTCAGAATAGATTATTTAACAGCTTATCTAGCATTTCCTTTCTTTATCTCCTTTCTCTACTATTTGTTTAAAGAAGAAACGAACAGAAATTATATTCGAATCACCTGGATTTGTTTCTTTTTTCTCTGCCTAACGGTGATTATTCTTCCACATTTTGAATACACTCAATTTCTAATTCCATATGAATTGTATGTGTTATTTTCGATACTTATATTATTTATGTAAACCTTTTCTGCAATTCGAAACAAAAGAGTTGGATCTATCAGTTCATTTATTGGTGTGCTCATTCTTGCCGGTGGATCGATTACAGATATGCTTCATATTGAGCATATTATATTCTGGCATTTTCTATTCCCTTTACTTTGTTTGGATTTCTATTCTTTCAATCTTTTTCTCTATCTATAAAATTTTCAAAGCATTTACTCTTTCTGAAAATCTGACTCTTGAGTTGACGCAAAAGACAAATTCTCTCCTACAACAAATAAAGAATTGAATGAATTAAAACGGATCTTGAAGAAAAGGTTCAAGAAAGAAGCATTGCATTAGAAGAAGTCTATCGAAAAATTATTATGAAATACAAGAGCGTCTTCCTTAGAAAAGAACTCGCTGTGCAAAAAGAAAGACAGAAGATATTTGTTGACATTCACGATCATATGGGTTCGAATATTTTAGATTTGAAAAAATCCTTGAGTGAACTTTCGCAAACTACTTCTAACAAATCAGACAATTTAGACAAAGCAAAGCAAGCCATTTACAAGCTAAAGACAATCTTAGAATGAAATGTATTCTATCAAAGACTTGGAAATACTAAGAAAAGACCCACTCAATGGAATTCGTCTATTGGTAGTCGACGTTATGCGACATATGATAGGGAGATTAATTTCTTCTGTGAAGAAGCACTCTATGATATTACAGAGAATAGATTTTCCAACAAACTAATCAAAGTTCTATTTTTCTCACAAGAAAATGGAACGAATGATTTAAAATATGGGTATGGTCTTTCGGAATGGAAATTTTAGATATAAGGAAAACTTATGCTTAGAAGTTATCAGCCCAACGAGATATACAATCGATCAAAAGGGAAGGTAATGGAAAAGAAACATTGCGATTCGGTTACGTGAAATTGGCGGTTACGATCTTTATTGCGAAGAGAAGGATAAGTTTCATTCGTCGTTTTATTTTCCTTACACAGAAATGTAAGCTTTTGGAAAGTGCGCTGTTTTGCGTATTGCTTTTCTTTAAGAACAATGTATAGTTTAACCTAAGATGAATTCAGATTGTAAGGTGGGGTGTATGAAAATGAGAAATTTTGAGGAGCTCGTCTGAAGAAGAACTTTTGAATGTATCAAAAGTATTTATTTGGAAGGAGAATGCGGAAGATTGTTATCGGGATAATAATCTCCCAGGAAGTCTAGATATTCTGCTTGTAGACATTGGTCTTCCTGATATGAGTGGGATTGATTTAATCCAAGTTAGTCAAAAGCTTCCGGCTCTAAAAATGCCTGCTAGTCATCTCAGGTATTTCATCCGATGACACCATCTTTCAGGCTCTACAGTTTTGGGGCTAATGGCTACATTTGGAAAAATGAATTGAAGAGAATTAAAATCCTGCACGTTGAGGATATTTTAAATGATGGCTCTGTCATGTCGCCCTCGATTGGAATTAGAGTCTTACACTTTTCGTTTCACGCTTATGCCCTACAGAAGAAGCATAAGCAAGAAAAGCTCTTCCAGAACTTATTATTATGTCGGGAATGAAAAACAACAAGATTGCATTTCAACTTGGTATTTCAAGGGGTACCATACAACCCCATGTCAATAACATCTATAAAAAACTTCACGTTACCAATCGAGTCGAGCTAATGAAAAAAGCCTCTGAGATGACGGATCCTTCTAGGTAACCAATATGCAAACTAAACACACAGATTCTCGAGCCTCAGGCGTTAAAAATGGAAGAAACATGATCTATTTGGAAGGAGAATAATTTTACTTGAGATATTCCAATCATTGACCTGCATCATACATGGCTTTTGTATGGTTACTGTTACAATTAGAAGAAGTAAGCAAAAGTACAAATTCTCCTGAGTCAATTGAAAGAATAGACTCGATCATTTCTGATTTAGTAAATTTTGTTACGGAGCATTTTGGGTAGAGGAATGTCTTCCTGGATTACGCAAGAAATTTTCCCGGAAACAAAAAGCATTTGATTCAGCATAGGAGGCTTCGTCGAAGAGATTTCGCAAAACATTTCCTACAGGCAAATTAATACGAACGAGCAGATATCTGAATTTATAAGAATCTAAGGGAGTGGCTGATAAAACATATTTTAGTAGAA